>NZ_JACLZK010000003.1 GCF_014253065.1 Campylobacter massiliensis | reverse complement strand
TTTTCTGTTTTTATCCAGCATCTTTTGTGTTCGCTTTTCTTGCTCGATTAGCTTTTCTAGGCGTTTTTGCGCCTCTTTCATATCCTCTTGCATTATTTCAAAGAGGCTTTTTGATTCTTTGCCGTCGGAAGTTATGTTAGAGTTGCCGCTTAAGGCAGTGCTACCAGGTAAAAGCGACTCTTGCATTTTTTGAAACGTTAGTACATATTCTCGGTAATCCTTGCTAAGCCCGTCAAGTTCGCTTCCTTTGATGCCGTAGATGTTGCGCGAATCAATAAAGGCGTCCAGTTTTTGTCTGTATTCTTTGCCGCTTATGCTTTTGTCATAACCTTGCATCTTGCCCCAAACCGTAGTTTCGCCCTCTCGTACGTCTAAATTTGAGTTTATTACGGCTGCTATCAAGCCTCCTTTGGTTATACTACCGTCAGGGTTAGTGTATCTTTCGCCGTGAGGATTTATAAACACGCTCACGTTTTCGCTCTCTTTGCCGCCGTTATTGTTATCAAAGATATTGGTTGACGGCTTATATTGCGGCGTTGTTGTTAACTCATGATATGAACTATTAAAAAATAGCGTTTCCATATTGGTTTTCCCGGACTTATCGTCAAAGGCGCTACGTGCCGACGCATAGTCGTAGATGTTTTTATTTACTTTAGTTACTTTTAGACTTGATTTCTCGTACTCGTATCCTTGAGGAAATTTGGTAAGGTCTTCTTTAGTAAAGCTCTCTTTTGAGTTTAGTAGCTCGTCGCCCGCTACTTGGGAGAGAATTTTATATGCATTACGGGCGGTTTTTGCTATGTCGATTTTTGAAAACATTTTATTAAATGCAATAGCCTTATCATTTACGTTCACGAGAGATTTTAAGGTATCTGAGTGGATTTTGTAGTCCTTTGGGATACCTGCGGCTTCATTAAATTCGGACGTAAAATATCCGTCCTCATCGACTTTGTAGCCTAAAACTTCGTTAAATTTGTGCTCGACCGTATCCGGCTGCGAGATTTCATTTTGTTTTAAAATCTCAGTTTTTGAGCCATGCT